>NZ_JBSGJX010000003.1:361709-393136 GCF_053605785.1 Nonomuraea sp. NPDC003754 | reverse complement strand
AGAACGCGCGAACGCCCAGCTCAAAGGCTGGAAGATCCTCCGAAAGCTACGCTGCAGCCCTTCCAAGGCCGGCCACCTCTGCAAGGCCATCGCCGTCCTTCAGAACCACCGTGTCGCTCACGCCGCCCGAGGATGAAAAACGTTCAATGATGGCGTCTCAGACAAACGAGATCAACGGAAAGGCCAGGTCAAAAGCGCCGCAACGAGCAAAAAAGAAGAAGAAGCAATAAACGTCGCATTAAGTCCGAAAAAGTGCGCAAGAGCGCCACCGGCTAGAGCACCACACCCTGCCACCCCGAGGCCAAGGAGCCGAAACGCAGCAACCACGCGACCAAGAAGCCCGTCTGGCGTCAGTGCCTGACGAGCAGAGGCCACGGCCACACTGGACATCGATCCGCAGGCCCCCATGATGACGAAGAGCGCTCCGGTCACCCAGACGTTGCTGACCAGGAGGATGCCCGTCCACGAGATCGCTTGTCCGCTCAGCGCAATGCTCTGGGTCTGGCGGTAGGTCAGCCGGCTGGTGAGCGGACGTGCCCACCAGCCAGCAGGTATGCCGCCTACCGCTATAGCAGCCAAAAGCACGCCGTAAACGGCATTCGGTATGTCCAGGATCGATGTGGCATAGAGTACGAACGTGGCCATCGCCACGTTGAACGCACCGTTGTAGGCACCCGTGCTCAGCGCCAAGATTAATAGCTCTCTCGTCTTGACCAGATGCCCGAGCCCGGCTCGTACGGCAGAGCCAAGCCCTTCATGCGGCCCATCGGCTACCGCAGGGTTCGGAAGAAGTCGCACGAGTACCGCCGAAGCGAGGAAAGAGAGCGCATCCAACCCGAATGGCAGCACGCGTGAAACTGCAAAGGAGGCAGATCCCAAAGGAGGACCAAGCAGGGAACGGCCTGCCATATCAATCGACCAGAACCGCCCATTAACATGTGCAAGCGCGCCCTTGTCCCGCCCGACGATAAACGGAATGATCGCTTGGGCGGCTGAGTCGAAGAAGCATTGCGCAATGCCTACGACGAGGACCGTTGCCACAAGCAGCGGCACCGAAGCCTGACCATTCAGCACGGCTATCGCCAGCCCGGCAAGGACTACAGCTCGAACGAGATCAGCAATCACCATGACCCGCCGTCGCTGCCAACGATCGACCAACGCACCGGCAGGCAAGCCGATGATCAACCATGGCAAATAGAAAGCCGCATACACCAGCGAAATCGCAAGCGGATCTCTGGTAATCTCCGCCGCCAGCAGCGGAGCAGCAGCCCAGAACGCGCCATCTCCCGTAACCGAGATCCCCGTAGCCGCAAGCAGTGGAACAACACGGCGTACCTGGTGTCCCTCTCGCTCCGCTGCCTGCGTCACCGCCAGTACCTCCTACTCAGCGGGCCCGCCTCGCTCGAACTCTCCGGAATGCACGCCACGCTGGCGATCACCGGCTACCCGCGCGAGGTCGCACCCGGCTGGCTGGAACCGCTGCTCACTACTCGGGACGACTCGATGTCTCCCTGTACATCGAAACCATCTCTTCCTTGGTTGCCGTCGACCCTGCGCGAGCAACTGGCAGACGCCAGCCCCGGACGCGGGGGACGCTCACGAGCCTGCTGCCCGGCAGCCAGTTTTGCGCCCGCGGCGCGCATGCTGCGGCAGGCATGGCTCCCTGGCCGAGTCCTGAAGCCCGCACCGTCGTCTGCGCCGGCGCCATACAGGACGATCCCGGTCGGCCTGGTTAGCTGCGGGCTCCCGCTGAGTCGCTGTGCCTACGTCAGATCGCAGCGACACTCTTGGCCAGCCGGGCGGTCGGCAGATCGGCGGGAGGGCGCCAGGAGAAAGCGACGACCTCCTCTGGCTGGATCGAGATCGACGACTCCTTAGCCCAGAATGCGAACCTGAAGTCGGCGTGGAAGTGAGCAGGCTCACCCTTCGCGGGGTTGGCCGGGATCTCGTGAACGTCGATGTCGACTGGGATGATGTTATGGACGGGCGATCGAGGGACGACGTGCTGCCAGGGCAGACCGGTTTCCTCCGCCAGCTCGCGCAAGGCCGCGCCGTAGAGGCTGCGGTCGCCAGGTTCGACGTGACCGCCGGGCAGCAGCCATCGGTCCAGCGCGCGGTGGTGGATCATCAGGACATGTCCTGCGGCGTTGAGGGTGGCGGCGCTGCAAGTGACGTGCAGTGGAAACGTCCTGCGGGATGACAGGTCCGCGGCGCCTTCCAGCGCCTTGACGAGCGCGGCCACATCGGCGGCGCGGTGGGGGTGGGCGGCGAGGTAGTCATCCATAACGGTGCGGATTTCCACCGGAGCGACAGTCATGCGCTAGCCAGCCGAGGCAAGCTCTGGCCAGCCGTACAGGCCGATCCCGGCAGAGGTATACGGCACGGTGTTGTCAGGCAGGCTGTGCGTAGGCTCCCATCGGAGCCCGACGCACTTGGCAGCTTCGGCGTTGAACACCTTGCCCGCCCAGGAGCTCGTTGCGCAGAAGATCCCCACACGCGGTTTGCCCTCCGGCGATAGATGGTGGACGACGGTGGCGGGCCGCAGCGAGACCGGATCCAGATGGACGCCGATCTCTTCGCGGCCTCGTCGACGGATACCTGATACCGCTGCTTCATGGTCATGCACCTTGTGGTCGGCTATCACCCCTTGGTTGCGTGACAGTAGCGCACTGATGTGGCCCGTGACGGCACAGACGACGGCTTGCGGCGAAAGCTCACCGGTGTCCACTCTGAACGTCGGTAAGCCATCAGCCGCCAAGACGCCAACCCGGACCAGCAGGTTGTACATGCGTACCTCGGTTCGCTGGAGCCGTCGTGCTCGAACCGTGTGTGCACGCCGTGCCCCCGGAGCCTGGTTTGCAGCAGGTGAAGCGCAGCGCTGAGGATGACGGCAACGTCCGGCCGGCGGGCGGCTGCGTTCTTCCCCACCCGGCCGGGATCGCGGCTGTGGGACGACCTGAGGCGAGCGCCGTCCCACGGCCTGAACTGACCGTTTCTCCCCAAGGGAGTTATTGCAAAAGGACGGGGCGCTGGCGGTCGACGTCCCTATCGGTGATCCGCGCGAGATAGTACCGCTCGGCTTGGAGAACCTCCTGGCCGCCGACCTGGTGCGCCTTACTGTGCTCGTCGATCTGGGCATCGAGTTGGACGTCGCCTTCGGCGATGCCGAGTTCCTCGCGGAGCTCGCGGTGCAGGGCGGTGTGTGGTCCTCGCCGCTGTCGAGGGAGCCGCCCGGGGCGGCCTCCTCATAGCGCAGCAGCACCCGCTTGATGCTCCATGTCGCCGACATGTGACAGCTCAGTTCCACTCGACGAGCTAGACACTGCGGTGGCGCTGTGTTCCTGGCCAAAGGTCAGGAACACAGACAGCGAGCTGACACGGTCGCTATCCGTCGAGGCGGTCCGTGATCTTCGCTTGAAGGTCACCCAATGCTGATGTGCCCGCATAGGGTGCGGTTTCGTCGAGTAGTTCCCGAAGTCGGTCCTGGACGCGTGTTGAGTCCACGAAGGCCATCAGCTCTAGTGCGGAGTTGGTGGCGGCGACGGCGCCGTCCGGGTCACGGGCGGCGAGGTGCGCCCGCGCCAGACCGATCAGATCGAAGGTTTTGCTGCGGATACGGCCTTCGCCCCGCAGGGTGATCGCTTGTTTGATCATGCTGATGGAGCGGGTCGCGTGCGTCGGGTGGCCTTGGCGGGCGGCGATCTGGTAGCACACGCCCAGGGTGGCATAGTACTCGCCCATGTCGAAGAAGCCCACCCACGGCGGGTCATCCGCGGGGGTGCTGTGCTCGAACGCGTCTTCGGCCAGGCCCGCTGCTCGGTCGAAGTCGGGTCTTCCCATGACGGCGTAGGAGCGGGCTTCGAGACTGTGCAGGATGGCCCGGACTGTCGGGGTGGCAGTGTTGCGGGCCCCGTACAGGGCCAGGTGGACGAGTTCGAGAGCGTCCTGGGGCCGGTTCTGGTGGCCGGCTTGGCGGGCCATGCAGTTGAGCAGGTGCGCGCCGAGGTTAGCGTCACCTGCCTCCTTCGCGACGCGCAGGCCCAGCAGGAAGTAATGCTGGGCGGCGGCGTGCATACCGCAGTCGTGGCTCATCCATCCGGCGACGCTGGCCAGCTCGCCAACGGCGGCATACAGCTTACGGCCGACCTTTTCGGTGTAGATGGCATCCTTCAGCAGGGACGCCGCCCAGGTGAGTTGCCCGATCACCGCTTCGCGGGCCAGGCCACCGCCGTGGAGGTTGTCCAGCTCGCGCAGGCCCGCGGTGACGGCGTGGATCTGCGTGACCTCACGAAGCCCGATACGGCTGCGGCTGTGGCCGGAGGGGATGTCGAGGGGGTCGGGGGTGGCGGTCGTCCAGGGCTGGATGGCTCGCAGCAGATCGTCGCCGGTGAGGACGGCAGCGCTGTGGTTGATAACGTCGCGGCGGCCGAGCATGAGGTCGCTCCTGGTGCAGTTGATGATCTCGGTGATCGTGTGTGTCGATACCCAGGGGGTGCCCGGCCACGCGGTCACCGGCGCGGCGGGGTCGAGGCCGATGTGGGCGAGAGTGAGTTGCTGGCCGACGTGGCGGCGTAGAACTTCCAGCAAAAGCTCGGCCTCGCGCCTGACAATCCCTTCGCCGACTCCATGTGTTACGGCGGGCGTACTGCGGTCGTAGGTGCCCTGTTGAGACTTCAGGAGAATGGATGCTACGGACAGCGGCCCCGGCCAGCCCGCCACCTGGTCCAGGATGGCACGGCCTGGCCTGCACTGTTCGAGGACGGTACGCCTCACGATTTGCGCCACAGCCAAGAGACGTGGCTGGGAGATGAGCGGATCGCGCAGAAGACGATCAACAAGCGCATGGGGCACAAGACGAAGAAGACGAAGATGATCTACACACACGTCACCGATGAGATGAAGCGGCAGATCAGCGACGCCTTGGAGCGACGGCTGTGGGCCGCCGTGGGAGAACTGGCGGCCGTGCGGCCGGTCGATGGCCCGCTTCTGTCGCGATCCTGGATGAGCTGATCGTCAGTTGGCGGGCTCGGCAGTCTACGCCCGAGACGTCTTCCCAAGCTCAGGTACAGATCGAGTATAAAAATGGCGAGAGGCCCCTCTCCGCGATCTCGGAAAAGGGCCTCTGAGCTGGGTGGGGCTACCAGGACTTGAACCTGGGACCTCTTCCTTATCAGGGAAGCGCTCTAACCGTCTGAGCTATAGCCCCGCGCACAAAGAACGTTATCGCATCCGTCAGCCGGAGGCGAACCGGTTGTTCGTACGAGGAAAGCTTACCGTGTCCCGGGCGCTGCTCGCGCCGCGTCCGGGACACGGTAAAGGGCCTATTCGGCCTCGCTGAACGTCACCTCGACGCCGCCCACCAGGTCGGCGGCGATGTTGTAGATGACCGCGCCCAGCGTCGACAGCGCCGTGATCAGCACGACGTTGACCGCGCCGATGAGCGCGGTGTACCCGAGGATCCTGACCGGCTCGAACCACGCAGAGATGTCGAAGCTCCCCGAGCTCTGCCCGTCGGCCTGGGTCAGCTGGTTGACCGTCTGGACGATCGAGTCGAAGACCCCGATGGCCGACAGCACGCCGTACAGGACGGCGACCGCGACGAACAGGATCACGAAGCAGACCAGGGAGACGACGAAGCTGAACTTCATCGCCGACCACGGTTCCACGCGCCGCAGCACCAGGTGCGCCTTGCGAGGCAGGCGGGCCGCCGCTGCGGCCGCCTTCTTCTTCGGCAGCTCGACGGCCGGCGGCGGTGGGGCCTCGGAGGTCAGAGACGGACGGAGACGGACCGTCTCGTTCTTCCGCTCCGCCTCGTCCTGGGCCTGGTCCTCCGTGATGTCAAGGACTTCCGTCTCGTTGGGCTTGGCAGGCTTCTGCCCGTTCTCCCGAGACGATGTCGTCTTCGCGGAACCGCCCTGGGCGTTCATGGACTACTCTCCTCCCCCGTCTTCCTCAGCTTCCGCCGAAGTCTCCATCGACTCGGCGTTCCGAGCGAGGGCCACGACGCTGTCGCCTTCGGCGAGATTCATCAGGCGCACTCCCATGGTCTGACGGCCAGACTGCTTGATCTCCCCAGCGCTCGTCCGGATCACCCCGCCGTTGGATGTGATCGCGAAGACCTCGTCCTCCGGGTTGACCATGACGGCTCCGACCAGCTTGCCACGAGAGGTAACAATCTTCGCAGTAAGCACGCCCTTGCCGCCACGTCCCTGGACCGGATACTGCTCAACAGCTGTCCGTTTCGCGTACCCGCCCTCGGTGGCGATAAGCACGTCTTCGCCATCACCCATGCGATTCATGGCGAGAAGTTCGTCACCTTCTAGGAATCTCATGCCGATGACACCACTTGTCGCCCTGCCCATGGGGCGCAGCGCGTCGTCGGTGGCGGTGAAGCGGATGGCCTGCGCGCCCTTGGAGACGAGCAGCAGGTCGTCCTGTTCGGAGACCAGCCGTGCGGCGATCACCTCGTCGTCCTCACGCAGGTTGATCGCGATCAGGCCGCCGGACCTGGGGGAGTCGTACTCCGCCAGCCTCGTCTTCTTGACCAGGCCGCTGCGGGTGGCCAGCACCAGGTACGGCGCGACGTCGTAGTCACGCAGGTCGAGGACCTCCATGACGGTCTCGTCGGGCTGCATGGCCAGCAGGTTGGCCAGGTGCAGGCCGCGCGCGTCACGCCCCGACTCGGGCAGCTCGTAGGCCTTGACCCGGTAGACGCGGCCCTTGTTGGTGAAGAACAGCAGCCAGTGGTGGGTCGTGGTGACGAAGAAGTGGTCGACGATGTCGTCCTGGCGCAGCTGCGCCCCGCGCACGCCCTTGCCGCCGCGCTTCTGCGCCCGGTAGAGGTCGGTCTTGGTGCGCTTGGCGTAGCCGCCGCGGGTGATCGTGACGACGATCTCGTCCTCGGCGATGAGGTCCTCGATCGACATGTCGCCGTCGTAGGCGATGATCTCGGTGCGCCGGTCGTCGCCGTACTTGGCGACGATCTCCGACAGCTCGTCGTTGATGATCTCGCGCTGGCGGGCCTGGCTGGCCAGGATCGCGTTGTACTCGGCGATCTGGGTCATCAGGTTGTCGTACTCGTCCTGGATCGCCTGGCGCTCCAGGGCGGCCAGCTTGCGCAGCTGCATGTCGAGGATGGCCTGGGCCTGGACCTCGTCGATGTCGAGCAGCGTCATCAGGCCGCCCTGCGCCTCAGCGGCCGAGGGGGAGCGCCTGATCAGCGCGATGACCTCGTCCATCCGCTCCAGCGCCTTGAGCAGCCCGCGCAGGATGTGGGCGCGCTCCTCGGCCTTGCGCAGCAGGTAGCGGGTCCTGCGGACGATGACCTCGATCTGGTGCGCCACGTAGTGGCGGATGAACTGGTCGAGGCGCAGCGTGCGGGGCACGCCGTCGACCAGCGCCAGCATGTTGGCGCCGAAGGTGTCCTGCAGCTGGGTGTGCTTGTAGAGGTTGTTCAGCACGACCTTGGCGACCGCGTCGCGCTTGAGCACGATCACCAGGCGCTGGCCGACCCGCGAGGAGGACTCGTCGCGGACGTCGGCGATGCCGGTCAGCTTGCCCTCGCGCACCAGCTCGGCGATCTTGAGGGCCAGGTTGTCCGGGTTGACCTGGTAGGGCAGCTCGGTGACCACCAGCGACTGGCGGCCCTTGCCGTCCTCCTCGACCTCGACGACGGCCCGCATGGTGATGGAGCCGCGGCCGGTGCGGTAGGCGTCCTCGATGCCGCGCCGGCCGACGATCAGGCCGTGGGTCGGGAAGTCGGGCCCCTTGACCAGCCCGATGGCCGCCTCGAGCAGCTCCTCGTCGGTGGCGTCGGGGTTCTCCAGGCACCACTTGACGGCCGCGGCGACCTCGCGCAGGTTGTGCGGCGGGATGTTGGTGGCCATGCCGACCGCGATGCCGCCCGAGCCGTTGACGAGCAGCTGCGGGATGCGCGCGGGCAGGACGTCGGGCTCCTGCGACTTGCCGTCGTAGTTGGGCCGGAAGTCGACGGTGTCCTTGTCGATGTCGCGCAGCATCTCCATGGCGATGGGCGCGAGCTTGCACTCGGTGTAGCGCATCGCCGCCGCGGGGTCGTTGCCGGGCGAGCCGAAGTTGCCCTGCCCGTCGACCAGCGGGTAGCGCAGCGACCACGGCTGCGCCAGCCGTACGAGCGCGTCGTAGATGGAGGTGTCGCCATGCGGGTGGTAGGTGCCCATGACGTCACCGACGACGCGGGCGCACTTGAAGTAGCCGCGGTCGGGACGGTAGCCACCGTCGTACATGGCGTAGAGCACCCGGCGGTGCACCGGCTTGAGACCGTCGCGGACGTCGGGCAGCGCACGGGACACGATGACGGACATCGCGTAGTCCATGTAGCTGCGCTGCATCTCGGACTGGATGTCCACAGGCTCGATGCGGTCAGCCGGGGGAGTGGTGTTCACTTCCGTCACAGGTGAAGATCCTTTTTTCTGGTACGGCTACCGCTATACGTCGAGGAAGCGGACGTCACGCGCGTTACGGATGATGAAGTCGCGCCTGGCCTCGACGTCCTCGCCCATGAGCACGCTGAACAGGTCGTCGGCCTGCGCGGCGTCGTCGAGCGTGACCAGGCGCAGCAGCCGCGTCGCGGGGTTCATCGTGGTCTCCCACAGCTGCCCGGCGTTCATCTCGCCCAGACCCTTGAAGCGCTGGACGTTGTCGCGCGGGCGCGGGTCGGGCTTGCCCGCCGCGATGCCCTCGGCGATGACCGCGTCGCGCTCGGAGTCGGAGTAGGCGTAGGAGGCGTCGTCACCCTTGCGGTCCCACTTGATCTTGTAGAGCGGCGGGCACGACAGGTAGACGTGACCGGCCTCGATCAGCGGCCGCATGAAGCGGAACAGCAGGGTCAGCAGCAGCGTGTTGATGTGCTGACCGTCGACGTCGGCGTCGGCCATCAGGATCACCTTGTGGTAGCGCAGCTTGGCGATGTCGAACTCGTCGTGCACGCCGGTGCCGAGCGCGGTGATCAGCGCCTGGACCTCGTTGTTCTTCAGGACCTTGTCGATCCTGGCCTTCTCCACGTTGAGGATCTTGCCCCGGATGGGCAGGATCGCCTGGAAGCGGGAGTCGCGGCCGCCCTTGGCGGAGCCGCCGGCCGAGTCGCCCTCGACGATGAACAGCTCGCACTTGTCGGGCTCGTTCCACTGGCAGTCGGCCAGCTTGCCCGGCAGGCCGCTGCCGGACTCCAGCAGCGACTTGCGCCTGGTCAGGTCGCGGGCCTGGCGTGCCGCGAGGCGGGCGCGGGCGGCCTGCAGCGACTTGTTGATGATGTCCTTGGCCTCGCCGGGGTTGCGCTCGAACCAGTCGCGCAGGTGGTCGTTGCAGGCCTTCTGGACGAAGGACTTGGCCTCGGTGTTGCCCAGCTTGGTCTTGGTCTGGCCCTCGAACTGCGGGTCGGCCAGCTTGACCGAGACGATCGCGGTCAGGCCCTCGCGGACGTCCTCACCGGAGAGGTTGTCGTCCTTGCCCTCCTTGAGGAACTTCTGCTCGCGCGCGTAGCGGTTGACGATGGACGTCAGGGCCGCGCGGAAGCCCTCCTCGTGGGTGCCGCCCTCAGCCGTGTTGATCGTGTTGGCGAAGGTGTAGACCGACTCGGAGTAGGAGTTGTTCCACTGCATGGCGATCTCGACGGAGATGCCCTCACCGTGGGCCTCGAAGTCGACGACCGACGCGTGGGCCGGCTCCTTCTTGGAGTTGAGGTGCCTGACGAAGTCGGACAGGCCGCCCTCGTAGTGGTAGTGGACCTTGTGGACCTCGCCGTTGATGTGGTCGGGCCGCTCGTCGGTCAGCGTGATCGTCAGGCCCTTGTTGAGGAAGGCCATCTCCTGGAAGCGGCGCGAGAGCGTCTCGAAGTTCCACGTGGTGGTCTCGAAGATCGCCGGGTCGGCCCAGAAGGTGATCGACGTGCCGCTCTGGTCGGTGGTCTCGCCCTTGGCCAGCGGAGCCACCGGCTTGGACATCTCGAAGCGCTGGCGCCAGACGTGGCCGTTCTGCTCGACGACGACGTCCATGGCGGTCGACAGCGCGTTGACGACCGCCGAGCCGACGCCGTGCAGGCCGCCGGAGACCGCGTAGGACTTGCCGTCGAACTTGCCGCCCGCGTGGAGCGTGGTCAGCACGACCTCGACCGCGGAGCGCTTTTCCACAGGGTGGATACCCGTGGGGATGCCACGGCCGTTGTCGACGACCCGCACGCCGTTGTCGGCGAGGAGCGTCACGTCGATGCGGTCGGCGTGACCCGCGAGGGCCTCGTCGACGGAGTTGTCGACGATCTCGTAGACGAGATGGTGCAGACCGCGCTCACCGGTCGAACCGATATACATACCCGGGCGCTTGCGGACCGCCTCAAGCCCTTCGAGTACGGTGATTGAGCTAGCGTCGTAGGACAAGTGCGAAATCCTCCTGCCGCGGACACGCGGCCGGGGAGGCGACAACCGCCAGCTGCCCCTGCCGTGCCCGTCACCGTCGTGAGTGCCCCGATGCGCGGTCACCCAGGGGAGTCGGCTCGCATGCCGCGGGTGACACGCAAGCGGACGTGTCCGGAATCCGCTTTCATTCTACCGGCTCTGAGCGCCGAAGGTGGCATCGAACGCGCCTGTGATGCCCTGTAGCTCGTTTTCCCCCCTGTCGAGCATCCCCCCTCTTGGAGGAGGGCCGCTCCCGTCTGCGGCCTTCTGATCGCCCGACGCGGGATTTAGCCGTACGTGTCGCCCGGGCCTCGGCTGCCCGTGACCCGCAGCCCCCCGGACGGCCTCGGCCCGTTCTGCGGGCCTCTGACCTTGACCTTCTTGACCGTTCCAGGGCCGAGTTCCTCGTTCAGCCTGTGGATGAGCGTGCGGGCCAGCAGCCGGACCTGGGTGGCCCAGGCGGTGGAGTCGGCGGCGATGACCACCTCGCCGTCCTCGAACGCCTCCGGTTTGGTGTGCGCGGCCAGGTCGGGACCCACGATGTCGGGCCACCGGCCGAAGACGCCGCCGACCGCGGCCGAGCGCTCCCAGCCGCGGGCGGCCAGCAGGTCGGTGATCGCCTTGCCGAACAGCTGGGGGTCGCCCGCGTCACGCTGGGCCACCGACCGGCGGCGCGGCTCCCGGCGCGGCAACTGCCCCCGCCTGGCCGCGTCGGCCTTGGCCTGGGCGAGCTTCTCCCTGGCCAGCGCCGCCCCACGGGCGGTCGGGTTGTCGTCACCTGACACGGGTCACGCTCCCCCCTGCTACATCGAATCGGGCACCGGTCAGCTCCCTCGGCACGTCGTCGGCCACCGCCGCGGTGATCAGCACCTGCTCGGCGGGCGCGACGATCTCGGCCAGCCTGCGCCTGCGCTGGCTGTCGAGCTCGGCGAAGACGTCGTCGAGGATCAGGACGGGATCGCCGCCGTCGGCGCGCAGCAGGTCGTAGGCGGCCAGCCGGAGTGCCAGCGCGAACGACCACGACTCGCCGTGGCTGGCGTAGCCGCGCGCGGGCAGGTCGCCGAGGCCGAGAACGAGGTCGTCGCGGTGCGGGCCGACCAGGGTGACGCCGCGCTCCAGTTCGGCCTCGCGGACCTCGATCAGCCGCTCTTTCAACCTCGACTCAAGGGTTTTCCCCAGGTCTGTGGATAACGTGTGTGCATCGGGAGATCCGGCTTCACCGGCCTCTTCGCCGTCCACGGCATCCCCGCCTGTGGACAACGTGCTGCGATAGGCCAGCCGCGCGGGAGCGCTCGTGGGTGCCAGCGAAGCATAGGCGGAGGCGACCAGTGGCCGCAGCGCTTCGATCAGATCGAGTCTGGCGCGCAGCAACTCCGCGCCGTGCCGGGCGAGGTGCGCGTCCCACACCTCCAGCGTGCTCAGGACGTCTCCCGCGCCCGCCGCGGCGAAGGCCGCCTCCCGCTCCGCCCTGCGCCCGCCACCGCGCCCCCTGCGCGCCTGGGCGGCCGTACGCAGCAGGGCGCCGCGCTGCTTCAGCACCCGGTCGTAGTCGGCCCTGACCCCGGCGAAGCGGGGCGCGCGGGCCACGAGCAGGTCGTCGAGGAAGCGTCTGCGCTCGCCCGGGTCGCCCTTGACGAGCGCGAGGTCCTCGGGGGCGAAGAGCACCGTGCGGAGCAGCCCGAGGACGTCGCGGGGCCGGGAGACGGGGGAGCGGTTGAGCCTGGCTCTGTTGGCCCTGCCCGGGTTGATCTCCAGCTCGATCAGCGCGCGCCGGTCGTCCCTGTGGACGGCGCAGCGGATGATCGCCCTGCTGGCGCCCTGCCGGACGAGAGGGGCGTCGGTGGCCACCCGGTGGCTGGAGTGCGTCGCCACGTAGCCCATGGCCTCGACGAGGTTGGTCTTGCCCTGGCCGTTGGGACCGACGAACGCCGTGACGCCCGGCTCCAGGCCGAGCTCCACGGAGGCGTAGGACCGGAAGTCGGTCAGCGACAGGTGGGCGACGTGCACCCCACGAAGGTTAGTGGGCCACACCGACCACTGGGGTCACCGTCGGGCTCCCCTGTGGAAAACCGATATGGCCCGCCGCACCCTGTGCACAACGGGCCGCGCCCGGTGGATCCCTGTCCACATCCCGGCGCGCCCTGTGGACGAACCGGGGGAGCGAACGGGATACCGGGTTACTCGGCTTCCTTCGGCGGGACGACGTCGGCGCCGGGGGAGTCGGCGCCCTTCGCGTGGGCGCCCGCCTCCGAGACGACCGCGTGCCCGCCGAACTGGTTGCGCAGCGCCGCGACCATCTTCATGGCCGGCGAGTCGTCCTGCCGCGAGGCGAACCGCGCGTACAGCGCGGCCGTGATCACCGGCAGCGGGACCGCGTGGTCGACCGCCGCCTGGACGGTCCACCGGCCCTCGCCCGAGTCCTGTGCATAACCCTTGAGCTTGTCGAGGTGCTCGTCGGAGTCGAGCGCCCGCACCAGCAGGTCGAGCAGCCACGACCTGATCACCGTGCCGGTGCGCCAGCTGGCGAAGCTGCCGCGGACGTCCTTGACGATGTCGGAGGCCTCGAGCAGCTCCCAGCCCTCGGCGTAGGCCTGCATCATGCCGTACTCGATGCCGTTGTGGACCATCTTCGCGAAGTGTCCCGCGCCGACCTCGCCGGCGTGGACGAAGCCGTTCTCGCCCTCGGGCTTGAGCGTCTCGAAGACGGGCATCAGCCGCTGGACGTCGGCCTCGGCGCCGCCGCACATGAGCGCGTAGCCGTTCTCCAGGCCCCACACGCCGCCGCTGACGCCGCAGTCGACGAAACCGATGCCGTGGGTCTTGAGCTCCTCGGCGTGGCGCTGGTCGTCCACATAGTGCGAGTTGCCGCCGTCGACCACGAGGTCGCCCGGCTCGAGCAGCTCGCCGAGCACGTTGATCGTCTGCTGGGTGGGACCGCCCGCCGGGACCATGACCCACACCGCGCGGGGCGTCTGGAGGCGTTCGACGAGCTCCTTGAGGCTGGCGACGTCGCTGACCTCGGGATCGCGATCGTAGCCGACCACCTCATGGCCGCCGCGGCGCAGCCGCTCGGCCATGTTGCCGCCCATCTTCCCGAGCCCGACCATGCCGATCTGCATGTTGATAACCCCCTTGTCAGGCTTCCATCATCTCTGATGGCCTGGTCAGCTGGACAAGCGGATGGGCATGATCAAGTAACGGTAGTCAGGCGTGCCACCGTCGTCCACAGGCTTGCCGCCAGTGAGGATAGCGGGCTTGGTCGAGGTGGTCATCTGCAGCCTGGCCACATCGGAGTCGATCGCGCCGAGACCCTCCAGCAGGAACTGGTGGTTGAAGGCGATGTTCATCTCCTCGCCCTCGTAGTCCACCGGCAGCACCTCGACGGCCTGCGCCTCGTCGCCGCTGCCCGCCTCGAGAACGACCTCGCCGCCGCGGAAGGCCAGCCGTACCGGGGTGTTGCGCTCGGCGACCAGCGCCACACGCTTGACGGCCTCGACGAACGGGCCTGTGGACAGGTCCGCCTTGGCGGAGAACTCGGTCGGCAGCAGCGAGCGGTACTTGGGGAACTCGGGGTCCAGCAGCCGCGTGGTGGTGCGCCGGCCCGCGCTGGAGAAGCCGATCATCCCCTCGCCCGTGCCGCCCACGGAGCTGAGCGCGATCTCGACCTCGGCGCCGGTCGATCCCAGTGCCTTGGCGGTGTCGGCCAGCGTCTTGCCGGGGATCATGGCGATCGCCGAGAAGTCGGGCTGTCCCGGCTGCCACTTCAGCTCCCGTACGGCCAGGCGGTACCTGTCGGTGGCCGCGAGGGTCACGGTGTCGCCCTCGATCTCCATCCGCACACCGGTGAGCATCGGCAGCGTGTCGTCCCTGCCGGCGGCGACGGCGACCTGGCTGACGGCGGAGGCGAACACGTCGCTGCCCACCCGGCCGGCCGCGGGCGGCATCGTGGGAAGGGACGGGTAGTCCTCCACAGGCATGGTCAGCAGGGTGAATCGAGCGCTGCCGCACGTGACGACCGCCTTGGCGCCGTCCACCACGAAATCCACAGGCTGTGCGGGAAGCGCGCGGGTGATCTCGGCGAGCAGCTTGCCGGAGACGAGCACCACGCCCGCCTCACCGGTCTGCGGCTCGAGCGTCACCTCGGCCGAGACCTCGTAGTCGAAGCCCGACAGCTTCAGCTGGCCCGCGTCGGTGACTTCCATGCGCATGCCTGCCAGGACGGGCACGGACGGGCGCGCAGGCAGGCTGCGTGCCGTCCATGCGACCGCCTCAGCGAGCACGTCGCGCTCGATCCGGAACATCACGGGGATCACCCTCCTGGTTGGTCGTCGCTGGTTGTCAAGTCTTCACTCTCCCGCACATGAGCTCGGGGAGAACCCCTCTATGGGTCTTTGAATTTCTTCGTTAGAGATAAGTGGAGTCATCTTCATAGGGGCTGTGGATGTTGTGGATAACCGGCGTTTCCGCAGCTCATCCCGTCGATGTTCATCCACTGCCCATGTGGGCGAAGCCTGGGGAGAACTTCGCCGCCTGGGGATGACGGATCGTTGCCCACAGGCCGTCCCCAGATCTGGGGGTCTTCATCCACCGGTTATCCACTGGGTTTCAACAGGTTATCCACGGGGTAGAAGGGGTCACCTGGAGCTCCCGTTTCCGATGTTCACAGGGCGTCCACAGGTTGTCCACGAGCTGTCCCCAGGTTGTCCCCAACATGTCCCCAGCCTTATCCCCAGGCTCTGTGGGCGGCGTTCGCGCTTTTTGATCTTCATCTGGCCCCGGAAAGGCCGTCTGAGCTGGTCCACAGAGTTATCCACAGGCTGTGCACAATCAGGCTTTGGATGTCTGCTTGATACGCATTGTCAGCTCGTTGACCTGGTTGTACATCGACCGGCGCTCGGCGATGAGGGAGCGTATCTTCCGTTCGGCGTGCATCACCGTGGTGTGGTCACGGCCGCCGAACTGCTGCCCGATCTTCGGCAACGACAGGTCGGTCAGCTCTCTGGCCAGGTACATCGCGATCTGGCGGGCGCTGACCAGCGCCCTGCTGCGCGAGCTTCCACACAGGTCGTCGATCGAGATGCCGAAGTACTCGGCCGTCTTGGCCATGATCGTGGCGATCGTGATCTCGGAGCTCGCGTCGGTGGTGATGAGGTCTTTCAGCACCACCTCGGCCAGCTGGAGATCCACACCCTGCCGGTTGAGGCTGGCGAACGCCGTGACCCTGATCAGCGCGCCCTCGAGCTCGCGGATGTTGGTGGAGATCCGGCTGGCGATGTACTCCAGCACCTCGGGCGGCGCGGCCAGGCCCTCCTGGATGGCCTTCTTCCGCAGGATCGCGATGCGGGTCTCCAGCTCGGGCGGCTGGACGTCGGTGATCAGGCCCCACTCGAACCTGTTGCGCAGCCGGTCCTCCAGGGTGATCAGCTGCTTGGGCGCCCGGTCGCTGGAGATGACGATCTGCTTGTTGGCGTTGTGGAGGGTGTTGAAGGTGTGGAAGAACTCCTCCTGCGTCTGCTCCTTGCCCTCCAGGAACTGGATGTCGTCCACAAGCAGGATGTCGATCGCGCGGTAGCGGCTGCGGAACCCGTCGGCCTTGTGGTCGCGGATGCTGTTGATGAAGTCGTTGGTGAACTCCTCCGAGCTCACGTACCGCACCCTGGCGCCGTCGTACAGGGACTGCGCGTAGTGGCCGATGGCGTGCAGCAGGTGGGTTTTCCCCAGGCCCGAGTCGCCGTAGATGAACAGCGGGTTGTAGGCCTTGGCGGGCGCCTCGGCCACCGCGACGGCGGCCGCGTGCGCGAACCGGTTGCTGGCGCCGATGACGAACGTCTCGAACGTGTACTTCTGGTTGAGCCTGGCCGGCTCGCTCGGCTTGGTGCTCTTGGCCTCCCACCGGTTCTGTGGAGGCTCGGGCTGTGCCTGTGGATATTCGGTGGATATCTGCGACGGCTCCGACGGCGGGGCGAAGAAGAGAGAGGGATCCGGCGCCTGGTAGGCGGGCTGTGCATAACCCGGCACAGGCTCCGGCGCCTGGGGATAACTCGGCGCCGCGGGCTGGGGATGAGGCTCGGCGACGGGCTGGTCCGGGGTGGTGGTGTCGATCATCACGGCCACGCGCACCGGCCTGCCGAGCTCGTGGGACAGCGCGTGGCTCACCGGCGTGCGCAGTTTGCCCTCGATCAGGTCCTTGAGGAACTCGTTGGGGACGCCGAGCACGATCGTGTCGCCCGCCATGGCGATCGGCCTGACCATCGCCAGCCAGGTGCGCTGCTGGATCGGCAGGTTGTCGTTGAGGAAGTTGGCCAGCGCGTGGGCCCATACCGTCCCGAGGTCGTCCTCGTTCATGGTGTGGCTTCCCCTCCGTCGTTTTCCACAGATCGCAACCGCCATGATCGCGGATTGCGTGTCTATCCACAGGTGTGTCTCGAGCGATCTCCGCAGACGATCCACACGTGATCCACAGGAGATCCACAGGCTGTGCACAGAGTGATCCCACCATTACGGCCGGGCTCGGGGAGTTGTGCACACCTGTGTTCAAGTCGTTGTCCACAGCCTAGTGGCACCTGAGTGCACAGACTGTGGACGTGCTATCCACGGTGGAAAACTTGCCTGTGGAAACGTGGAAAACCCCGCCGGTTTGACCTCGGCCCTGCCTGACCCGTAACGTACGACGGTCGGCTTGTCACGTGACGGCTCTTTTGCATGCCCTCGCGAGCTCGGCAGGCCAGCCATGTGTGTCACGCGCTCTCGCTTGCAGGCGGGGGCGCACTTTCAAGCCTGGAGCCCACTCGTGAGCAAGCGTACTTTCCAGCCGAACAACCGTCGCCGCGCGAAGACCCACGGCTTCCGGCTGCGTATGCGCACCCGGGCCGGCCGCGCGATCCTCGCCGCTCGTCGCCGCAAGGGCCGCGAGAAGCTGTCGGCCTGACGGTCGTCCTGTCTCAGCTTGGTCGCCCGCCGGCGCTGCTTGTCGGCGGGCGATAGGCGTCTGACGTGTTGTCGCGAGAGTCCCGCATGCGGCGGGGTGAAGACTTCTCCACCGCGGTCAAGCGCGGTGCCCGCGCCGGCCGCCCCACCCTCGTCCTGCATCTGAAACTGACCGAGGAAGACCGGCCACCGATGGTCGGCTTCGTGGTCAGCAAGGCCGTGGGCGGTGCTGTCGTGCGCAACAAGGTCAAGCGGCGGCTCCGACACCTGGTGCGGGACCGTATAGTGCGGCTGCCGCGAGGTAGCCTGCTTGTGGTACGCGCTAATCCACCTGCCGCGTCCGCGCGACACGAGCGCCTTGCCGCTGACCTCGATGCCGCGCTGGATCGTTTGTCAAGGCGAGAACAACGACGATGACGGAGCAGACGCAAGGGGCGCCGAGCCTACCGGCTCGGATCCTCATCGCCCCCATCCGGTTCTATCGGGCGTTCATCAGCCCGATGCTGGGTCCGCGTTGCCGTTTCTACCCCTCATGCAGTGCTTATGGGCTTGAGGCGATAGCCGTACATGGTGCTTTGCGCGGCATATGGCTGACTGTCCGGCGAATCGGGCGTTGCCACCCATTCCACCCCGGAGGTTTTGACCCGGTGCCCCCACGCCCGGTTCCGTCCGACGAAACGCAAGGGAGCTAGCTCGGTGGAGCTGTCCTGGCTTAACTGGCTCTACACAGCCATCGCCCAAATCCTGACCTGGATCCACCAGGCCTACAGCACCGTTCTCGACCCGGACAGCGGGCTGACCTGGTCGCTGACCCTCATCACGATCACGGTCCTCATGCGGCTGGCGATCTTCCCGCTCTTCCTCAAGCAGATGCGTTCTTCGCGCAAGATGCAGGAACTCGCGCCCAAGGTGCAGGAGATCCGCAAGCGCTACAAGAACGACAAGCAGCGCATGAACGAAGAGGTCATGAACCTCTACCGGGGCGCCGGCGCCAACCCCCTCGGCGGCTGCCTCCCCGTTGTCGCGCAGTTCCCCATCTTCATCTCGATGTTCACCGTGCTGAACGCGATGGCGCACGGCCAGGTCAAGTTCGGGATGACCAAGGAGTTCGTCGACAGCGCCCGAGCCGCGCACATCTTCGGCGCGCCCCTGCCGGCCAACTTCTGGATGAGCGCCGAGCAGATCGAGTCCTTCAACGCCGGCGTGCTGCAGACCAAGATCGTGCTGGCGATCTTCGTGGCGATCAGCTCGCTCACGACCTTCCTCACCGTCAGGCAGTCCGTCACCCGCTCCATGCAGCAGATGCCGGACAACCCGATGGCGCAGCAGCAGAAGATCCTGATGTACGTCTCTCCGCTGTTCGCCTTCTTCAGCCTCAACTTCCCGCTGGGCCTGATCTTCTACTGGGTCACCACCAACCTGTGGACGCTCGGCCAGCAGCACTGGTTCTACTCCCGGCACCCCATGCCGGAGTACGACGCCAAGGGCAACGTGATCCCCGTCAAGCCCAAGCCGAGCCTGCTGTCCAAGGTGCGAAAGAGCCCAGCCGTCGCCGAGGAGGAGGCCCCGCCCGCGCCGACGGAGCCTAAGATCGTTCGGCGGCAGCCGGCCAAGCAGACCCGCAGCAAGCGCACGGGCAGCAAGAAGTCTTGATCCTCACCCACCAGCACGAAAGAGAGGCCTGACGTGACCGAGGCCGAGCAGGAGAAGGCTCCCGATCTTGCGGCGCTTGAGCAGGAAGGCGAGATCGCGGCCGACTACGTCGAGGGGCTGCTCGACATCGCCGACATCGACGGCGACATCGACATGGACGTCGAGGGCGACCGCGCGCTGGTCTCCGTCGTCGGCGTGAAGGGCACCGACCTCGTCGGCCCCGGCGGCGAGATCCTCGAGGCGCTCCAGGAGCTGACCAGGCTGGCCGTCCACCGGCAGACGGGGGAGCGGTCGCGCCTCATGCTCGACGTCGCCGGCTACCGCGAGAAGCGCAGGGCCGAGCTGAGCAAACTCGGCACCGAGGTCGCCGAGACCGTCAAGCGCAACGGCGAACCGAAGTCCCTGCACCCGATGACCCCCTTCGAGCGCAAGATCGTGCACGACGCGGTGGCGGCCGCAGGGCTGCGCAGCGAGTCCGAGGGCGAGGAGCCCAACCGTTTCGTCGTGGTCCTGCCCGCCTGACCCTCCACCGGGTACGGCAGGCACCAACGCCAGGCCGTCGGCTCCTTCGGGGCTGGCGGCCTTTCGTTTGAGATCACACCGTTCTGGCTCCCGGCTTCCGCGCCTCGACCGGAGCGACGGCGGAGACGGCTAGTCTTCGTCCTTACCGGCGCTCCGCCGTACCACCCCAAGAACACGCATCTTCAGGAAAGGCCACCGGATCAGTGAGCGACGAGCTGACGGCTCCCCCGCAGATAGCGCGCGAGGTGTTCACCGGCGACGCCTGGGACAGAGCGCGGCAGTTCGCTGAGCTGCTCGCCGGTCCAGGCGTCGTGCGCGGGCTGCTCGGCCCGCGCGAGGTGCCCAGGATCTGGGACCGGCACCTGCTCAACTGCGCGGTGGTCGCCGAGGCCGTCCCCCAGGACGTCCGCCTGGTCGACATCGGCTCGGGCGCCGGGCTGCCCGGCCTGGTCCTGGCGATCGTACGGCAGGACCTGTCGGTCACGCTGCTGGAGCCGCTGCTGCGCCGTACCGTCTTCCTCGAGGAGTGCGTCGACACGCTCAAGCTCGACAACGTCGAGGTGCTGCGCGGGCGAGCCGAGGAACTGGCGGGCAAGCGGGTGTTCGACGTCGCCTGCGCCCGCGCCGTGGCGCCGCTCGACCGGCTGCTCAAGTGGTCGATGCCGCTCCTGCGCGAAGGCGGCGAGCTGATCGCGATGAAGGGGGAGCGGGCCGCGGAGGAACTCGCCGAGGCCGAAGCCCAATTGCGGGCCAGCGGGGCACAGACGGCTGAGCTGATCACGGTCGGGCACGGTAAGGTCGAGCCGCCTGCAACTTTGGTCCGCGTGGTCGCGGGTCGCGCGCCAGAGCCAGGTCGGCGCCGACGAAAGAGGTGACGGTTGTGCCGGGCACGTCCAGTGGACTCGGTTGGCCGGGTGAACCCGGTCCCGAGAGCCTCGAGGGTGTCGGCTGGCCGGATTTGGGCGTGTCGCGGCACCGGATGACGGGCAGGACCCGGCCGCTGGTTGAAAGGATGGCCATCGTGACCCAGACCCCCCTTAACCCCGGCGATTCGCCGCTGGTACGAGAGGCACTCAGCTCCGTGGTTTCACGTGAAACATCTGCGACTCAGACAGCGGACACCGTAACGCCGGGTGACGACTCCTGGCCGCGCCCGTCCAAGACTCGCATCATCGCCGTTGCCAACCAGAAGGGCGGTGTCGGCAAGACCACGACGTCGGTGAACCTCGCTGCCGCCCTGTCGATGAACGGCGAGCGCGTCCTGGTCGTCGACCTCGACCCCCAGGGCAACGCGTCGACCGCCCTTGCCACCGAGCACCGCGGTGATGTCCCCGATGTGTACCAGGTGCTCGTCGATGACCTCCCGATGGCCGACATCGTCAAGGCCGTGCCCGACATGCCCGGTCTGTACTGCGCGCCCGCGACCATCGACCTGGCGGGAGCCGAGATCGAGCTGGTCTCCCTCGTGGCCCGCGAGGCCCGGCTGCGGCGGGCGCTGACCGCCTTTGACGCGGTGGAACTCGACTACATCATCATCGACTGCCCGCCGTCGCTCGGACTGCTGACCGTGAACGCGCTCGTGGCGGCCGACGAGGTGCTCATCCCGATCCAGTGCGAGTACTACGCCCTCGAAGGACTCGGCCAGCTGCTCAGGAACGTCGACCTGATCAAGGCCCACCTGAACCCGACGCTGAGCCTGTCGACGATCGTGCTGACGATGTACGACGGGCGGACGCGCCTGGCCTCCCAGGTGGCCGAGGAGGTGCGGGCGCACTTCGGGGACACGGTGCTGAACACGGTGATCCCGCGGAGCGTGCGACTGTCCGAGGCGCCCAGCTACGGGCAGTCCGTGATGACGTACGACCCGGGGTCCAGCGGGGCGATGGCGTACATGGACGCGGCGCGGGAGATCGCTTACCGGGCGGTGAGCGTCTGACGGGCCACGCGGACAGGGGAGTCCTTCAGCATGAGGGCTCTCCTCGCCGCCGGCCGTACTGGTTGGCGCGCTCTGCTCCTGGCCTGCACGGCTCGACAGCCGCGCTCCGCGCCTACCTGGGGCGCTGCCGCGGCCGCACACTTCGCGCGCTTCACATCGGGTAGCGCACTTTCCGCGCTTTCCATGCGCGCGCCGTACACAGCCCCTGCCTACGCCGGACCTGCATCCGCATCAGTTTCAGGCGCCCTTCCACGATTGCCTGTGCCCCGCGTCGGTCCCAGTTCCACGTCGCCCGGACCCCGACCCGCCTCCATGGCCTCAGGCTCGGCACGCCCAGGCCCCGCCCGCCCGGTCCCCACTTCCGCGCCCGTCCAGCGCCCGTCCGGCCGCGCCAGGCACCGCTTCCACGTCCCGCCGAGCCGGGGCACCCCGTCTGCGCCGTCCGGCCGCGCCAGACACCGCTTCCACGCTTGCCGGTGCTCGCATCGGTCCCGTTTCCACGCTGCCCGCGCTAAGACCCGGTTCCGCGCCTCCCGTGCGGTCCGTGCCAGAAGCCGCTTGCGCGCCTGCCTGAGCCCGCGCTGGGCGCCGCTTGCGCGCCGCGCCGGGGTCCCCGCCAGACGCCGCTTCCGCGCCGCCCGTGCGGTCCGGGCCAGGCGCGGCTTCTACGCCGTCCGGCTGCACCGGGTGCCGCTTGCCGTCCTGCCTGAGTCCGCGCCGTGCGCGCGGCTCCCGCGCCTGCCTGCCGTCCGTCCCAGACGCCGCTTCCAGGCCCATCGGTCGCACCGAGCGCTGCTTACGGTCGGTCCTGCCTGGGTCCACGCTGGGCGCCGCTACCGCGCCTGGAACGCCTGACGGCCGCCTTCCGCGGCAATCGGCGGATGGACATCAGGCCCGCGAGAAGCCCGACCACAGGGCAACCCTCGCTCGTCCATCCCCGAACCCCATCCAGCCCGATGACCGCGTGTGGGGCAACCAAGGGGGACCAGGGGGGCGAAGGGAGACCGATGGCTCCCGGCTTGCGGGTGACTGCCCCAATCGCGTCCACTCCCCGGTCAACTCTTCACCGACGCCACACCTCTGTGCCGTTCCGGTTCCGGTTCGGGTGGGATGTGGCAAACCCGACCGAACTGCGTGTGGCGAGCGGGCACTCCGACACGCTCTCGACGGTAACCTCTCCAGAAGCGACAGGAGCGGCCGGGTGGATGAGGAGACGCAGTGAGTCAGCAGCGGCGGGGACTGGGCAAGGGACTCGGGGCGCTCATCCCGACCGGCCCGATCGTTGACGGCACAGGCGCGGTGCCATCCACGTCCGCTTCCCCTCAGGAAGCGGGCCCGCAGCCCATCGCCGGGGCGTACTTCAGGGAGGTCGCCCTCAGCGCCATCACCCCGAACCCTCGCCAGCCACGCGAGGTGTTCGACCAGGAGCGCCTGGACGAGCTCGCCGCCTCGATCAAGGAAGTCGGCCTCCTCCAGCCGATCGTCGTACGAGCCGTGGGCGCCGGCAGCTACGAGCTCATCATGGGGGAGCGCAGGTGGCGCGCCTGCCACCTCGCCGGGCTCGACCCCGTTCCCGCCATCGTCAGGAACACCCAGGACGACGACCTGCTCCGCGACGCCCTGATCGAGAACCTCCAGCGCGAGCAGCTCAACCCCCTTGAAGAGGCGGCCGCCTACCAGCAACTCCTCGACGACTTCGGCGCCACCCACGAGCAGCTCGCGCAGCGGGTCGGCCGGTCACGTCCGCACATCACCAACACGCTCCGCCTCCTCAACCTCCCGCCCGACGTCCAGGTGCGAGTCGCCGCCGGGATCATCACGGCTGGACACGCCCGCGCCCTCCTCACCCTGGACGACCCGCGCGCCATGGAGTACCTCGCCAAGCGCATCGTCGCCGAAGGGCTCTCTGTCCGGACGGTGGAGGAGATCGTCGCGACCGGCGGCGCCAAGGCGGCCGGCACCGAACCCCGATCCCGTACGGCGAAGCGCCCTTCGATGCCCGGACTCGTCCGCCTGGCCGACCGCCTGTCCGACCACTTCGAGACGAAGGTGAAGGTGGACCAGGGGCGTAGGAAGGGCCGGATCATCGTGGAGTTCGCCACGATCGACGATCTCGAGCGCATCATCAGCGCGATGGCTCCCGAGGCGGCCCAGGCGATGCGCGACGGAGACGGGGAGTTCTAGCTTCGGCGTTTCACGTGAAACAACGGGAGGTCGGCTGAAGCTGGCCTCCCGTTTCACGTGAAACACCCGTCGCGCCGACCGCTGTGCCAGTCCCCGGCGACCTGCACGCCACCCAACGTCGGCTCCTCGCCCGCGCCAGTGGGATCCTCGCTCGCACCCAACGTCGGCTCCTCGCCCGCACCCAGCGTCCGGCTCCTCGCCCGCGCCATTGCCGGCTTCTTACCCACGCCAGTCGGCTCCTCGCCGCACAGCCGCGTCGTCCGCGTGCTCGCAGCACCAGGCGGCTGCTCACTGCACGAGCGCCATATTGAGCTCCCCGTGTCGTGCTGCCCTGCGGCCAATCGCGCCGCGCTGACTGTCAGGCAGCCATGGTGCCGTGCCGCTCAGCGGCCAGCCTCCGACGACCATGGACGGCGTGATGCCAGAGCGGCCCACCTTGCCCAGCAACCATGGCGTCATGCCAGAGCGGTCACCTTGCCCGACGACCATGGGGTCGGGACCCGGGCGGCCATCGTGTGCGGTGACCTCGATGGCGATCCAGGCGGCACCTTGCCTGACGACCATGGCGTCGGGCCTTGCGCGGCCATCCCGTGAGGCGGACGACCACGGCGTCTGCTCCGGCGGCCCTGTGCGGCGACCCTGTGCGGCGGCCATGGCGTCTGCTCCGGCGGCGATCTTCTCCGGCGCCCATGGCGATGGGCCCCAGGCGGCTACCTTGCGTGGCGGTCATGGCATGGTGTCAGCCCCAACGGCCATGCCATCCGGCGGCGATGGCACTCGGTGGTGGTGACTCCCGGCGGCGATGGCGCCCGGTGGTGGTGGCGCCCGGCGGCGGCGACGCCCGGTGGTGGTGGCGCCCGGCGGCGGCGACGCCCGATGGCGGTGGCGCCCGGCGGCGGCGACGCCCGATGGCGGTGGCGCCCGGCGGCGAAGGCGCCCGGCGGTGGCGCCCGGCGGTGGTGGCGCCCGATGGCGGCGACGCCCGATGGCGGTGGCGCCCGGTGGTGGTGGCGGCCGGCGGTGATGATGCTGTGCTGCCCAGAGGAACACCCTGCCCTGCGGTCATGCATGGTGACGGCCCCGGGGACGCCGTCTTGCGTGGCGGTCATGGCGTTGGGCCTGAGCGGCCTCTCCTGCCCGGCGGCGATGGCGCTGTGCTGTCTCTAGCGGGGGACCCCGTCCGGAGACGACGGCGCCGTGCTGTCCCGTGAGGGCTCCGCCTGGCGGCGATGGCGCTGTGCTGCCAGCGAGGGTCTCCCCGGGGGCGATGGTGTCGTGGCTGTGCGGCATGATGCCCGCTCGGCGCCCTGCGGGCGTGCCCCTACGCCTTCGAGGTCGCAACGCGGCTACGCCTTCGAGGACGGCAACGCGGCAAAGGGGCGGCCGTCCCAGCCACGCGTGCCGCGGGTGCGCATCCGCCGTGCCGCAGTTACGCAGCCGCTTCGGTTGGCAGGGGTCGGTGCGGTGGGATGAGTCAACGGTGGGATGGAGTCAGCGGTGGCGTGGAGTCAGGGGAGTCCTATTCAGCCACGCGCTGATGGCACAGGCCCGCACGGCATACCGGCACTGGATGCGCCGAGCCGTGCCTGCCGTACGGACGAGGACGGGCAGGAGGGGCGGAGTGCGCAGCGGTCGGCGTGGGCGTTGACAGTGGCCATGGTGCGGCACACGGCGTAGTCGCGTATTCGACTGCCTTCCGGTCGGTCGCCGAGATTGCACACCGTCATGTCCCACGCTTCACGTGCGCGGCGTTTCACGTGAAACGGTCTCGTTCAGTGGAGCGGCGACGGGCGCTGTTTCACGTGAAACAGCCGAGCATGCGCATGCGAGGGTAAGGGTGAACGGCGGCACGCTGCGTTTGGCGCGTAACCAAGCGGGGCCGTCAGTTTCACGTGAAACCAATAGCTTCAGCGGCGACAGCGATGCCTCCCGAGGGAAGCCCGGCGACGAGAACGCCTCCCGTCGCGGCGGGCACGGTCTCGCGATGCACGCGTAGCGCTGTACAGGGCCAGCCGTCCCGTTTCACGTGAAACCGATGCCGCAGGGCAACCTACAGGCACCCCAGGCGCTATCAAGTTTCACGTGAAACTCAGGCGGTGGCGGGTCGGGGGATCGGGGGAGTGCGCCTGCGGCCAACCGGTTTCCACCGGAACGGCGGCACTCGGTGAAGGCGGTGCGCGGTCAGGCGGTCAACGCGCTCCTGATGTCGCGGACGAAGTCGTCGACCTGCTCGGGCGTCGTGTTGAAAGCGGTCATCCAGCGAACGACCCCCGTTTGCTCGTCCCACACGTGGAACAGGTACCGCTCCTGAAGCGCCCTGGTCGCTTTCTCCGGGAGGGTGGCGAACACCGCGTTCGACTCCACGGGGTAGGCGAGGTCGACGCCGGTCAGCCCCGCCACCCCCGCGGCGAGCCGAGTGGCCATCGCGTTGGCGTGGGCGGCGTTGGCGCGCCAGAGCTCGTCCGTGATGAGCGCCGACAGCTGCGCCGAGACGAAGCGCATCTTGGACGCCAGCTGGAGCGACTGCCGCCGAAGGAACGGCACGCCGCGGCTCAACGACGGTTCCAGCACCACGACGGCCTCGGCGGCCAGCGCGCCGTTCTTGGTGCCGCCGAGGCTGAACACGTCGACTCCCGCATC
Organism: Nonomuraea sp. NPDC003754; assembly: GCF_053605785.1. NCBI lineage: Bacteria > Bacillati > Actinomycetota > Actinomycetes > Streptosporangiales > Streptosporangiaceae > Nonomuraea > Nonomuraea sp. NPDC003754. The sequence continues at coordinate 366,847 of NZ_JBSGJX010000003.1, read as the reverse complement.
GGTGGTGATCGCCCTCAGGGAGCAGCCGAGATGTGCCGCCGCGTTGGCCAGGCGGGCGCCGTCCACGTGGAGGAAGAGTCCCGCCTCGTGGGCCGCCTCGGCGAGGGCGGCGATCTCGTCGGGGGAGTAGCACGTGCCGAGTTCGGTCACCTGCGAGATGGAGACGACCTTCGGCTGTGACTCGTGCGGGTTGCCGAGGCCGCCGAGGCGAGCGGTGATGTCCTCCGGGATGAGCTTGCCGTCGGCGGTCGGAACGGTGACGAGCTTGACGCCGAGCAGCCGTTCCGCGGCGCCCGCTTCGTGGGTGGCGATGTGGGCGGTGTCGGCGCAGATGATGGCGTCGTACCGGCCGAGCATGAGCGCCAGACCGACCATGTTGGCGCCGGCGCCGTTCAGCACGGCGAAGCCCTCGGCGGCGCCACCGAACTCGGTCCTGATCTGGCTCTCGAAGACGGCGGTCGCCGCGTCGCCACCGTACGCGGGGGCGTCGCCGACGTTGGCCGCGGAGATGGCGTCGAGGATCGCCTGGTGTACGCCGGCGTGGTTGTCGCTGGCGAAGCTCTTGGGATACAGGGAGTCGTTGAGCACATCGCCAGGCTAATGAGCAGGTGTCATCTCGGTGCACCGAGCCCTTCAGCGCCGGCGGTCGAGGGCACGGTCACTGGTCAGCAGGATGTTGACCTGGGCCCCGATTTCTGCCGAGCCGCCTCGGGTCTCGCGCGCGAGGGCGAGGGCGGCCTCGAACTGGGGACGGACCCGGATGCGGGGGCTCGGCGGGCCTGCTGCGTGTCTGGCGATCGGCGCCAGGAGGGCCGCGCGTTAGGAACCCGCGGAGGTGGGGCGCACCCGAGGAACGCACACCGGATCAGCGGGTGACGCGGCTCGCGGAGTACTGAGGAAGGTCGCACGGCGGCAGAAAGTGGGGCGGCCTGAGGAGGGCGCACGGAACCATCCGGCGCGGTGATGGCCGGCGTGCTTGAAGGCAGCACATGGTGGTGTGCTCACGGAACAACGCGAACGGGCCCCACAGAGCGGCGCTCTGGCATGCCTGCAGGGGCGGGGCGGGCCGGAGGGGCAGGGGGCGGGGCGAGGGAAAGGTCAGGGGGTGGTGGCGCGCTGGGCGGCGCGCTCGAGGAGGGTGCGGCAGAGCACACCAAGGTCCTGTCCGGCGGCCTCCACCGCCATCGGCAGCAGCGACGTCTCCGTCATTCCGGGGGCGACGTTCACCTCGAGGAAGTGTGGCAACCCGTCGGCGTCCACGATGAGGTCGGTACGGGAAACGTCCCGCAGTCCCAGGGCGGTGTGCGCGGTGACGGCCATCTCGGCGCACGCGGCCGCGGCGTCGGGGGAGAGGCGGGCGGGGGCGAAGAACTCGGTGTGCCCGGCGGTGTAGCGGGCCGCGTAGTCGTACACGCCCTCGTCGGGGACGATCTCGACCGGCGGCAGCGCCACGGGCCCCTCGCCGAGGTCGACGACGGACACCGACACCTCGACGCCGTCCACGTAGCGCTCGATCAGCGCCGTGTCACCGTACGCGAAGCAACCCACCATCGCCGCCGGGAGCTCCTCGGCCGTCCGGACGAACGACGCTCCCAACGCCGAACCGCCGCGCGCGGGCTTGACGAACAGCGGCAGGCCCAAGCGGTCGACGATGCGCGCCAGCACGGCGGAGGCTCCGAGGTCGTGGAACGTCTCCTTGGGCAGCGTCACCGAGTCGGGCGTGCGCAGACCGACCGACCGGACGACCGCCTTCGCCGACGGCTTGTCGAAGGCGACCCTGCACGCGTCCGGGTCCGCGCCGACGTAGGGGACGCCGAGCAGTTCGAGCACGGAGCGGATCGCGCCGTCCTCGCCCGCCCCGCCGTGCAGGGTGACGAACACGGCGTCAGGCCGGTCCGCGAGCACCGCGGGGACCAGCGAGGCGTCGGTGTCCCTGGTCTCGACGTCGATGCCGGTCGCGCGCAGGACCTCGCTCACCCGCCGCCCCGAACGCAGCGAGACCTCCCGCTCGTAGGACAGTCCGCCGGCAAGCACGAGCACGTGACTCAGGTCGCTCATCAAAACCCCTCCGCATGTCGCCGGCGCCGCACGATGTTCCACCGTACCCGTCCTGAGCGCCGCCCGTTCGCCCTCCTGTGCCCTCGGATCATCCCGTACGGCACGCCGCCCCACGCGCCTCCGCAGTCACCGCTGACCGCCCGTCCAAGGGACGCTCCTCGTGCGCACGTGGCCGGCCGCCGCAACGGCGAACCGACAAACGGATTCCACACCTGGCCACCCGGAAAGCGAAAAGCCGCCCAGCCGGACGCCGCGCCTGGACGGCCGAGGGAGAACGGGGAGCCTCGACGGCCGCGGGAGAACGGGGAAGGGAAGCAGGGCCGGCCGGTAGGCGCGTCTGGCCGTTCAGCCACGGCCGGGATCGGACCACCTAGCCCACAGGCGCAGTCGGACCGCCAAGCCCACGGCCAGGACCGGCCCGCCAAGCCCACGGCCGGTAGCGCGTCTTGCCAGGGGCCACGGGCGGAATCCGACCGTCGAGCCCCTCGACCCCCCGCTCCGCAGAATCGCTCTCCTGCAAGAAAGTGAAACAGCCGGCACCCCCCGAACGGGGTGCCGGCCGTACCACTGGGTGAGCGGATCTCAGGCCAGATCAGGTCCGGGCGTGTCCACGCCGTGCGGCCCGGGAACGGACCCGGTGCCGAACGTGTCGCGGAGCTGGATCTCCTGTTCGATGACCCCGGCGAGCCTGCGCACCCCTTCCCTGATCCGGTCCGGCTTCGGGTAGCAGAACGACAGGCGCATGTGCCTGGCCCCGCTGCCGTCGGAGAAGAACCCGGTGCCCGGCACGAACGCCACTCGTTCGGCCACCGCCCGCGGCAGGATCGCCTTGGAGTCGAGCCCTTCGGGGAGGGTCGCCCAGACGAAGAACCCGCCTCCGGGGCGGGTCCAGGTGACGCCGGGCGGCATCAGCGATTCCAGCGATGTGAGCATGGCGTCGCGGCGGTCCCGGTAGAGCTCGCGGAACGACTTGATCTGCTCGCGCCACGGCTGGGTCGCGAGGTACTGCCCGACGGCGAGCTGGGTGAACGTCGAGTGGGACAGGACCGCCGACTCCATCGCGAGGACGAGCTTGTCGCGGATGGCGTGCGGGGCGAGGGCCCAGCCGACGCGGAAGCCGGGGGCGAGCGTCTTGGAGAACGACCCGAGGTACACCACTCCGTCGGGATTGTCCGCGCGGAGGGTGCGCATGGGGTCGCCGTCGAACCCGAGCAGGCCGTACGGGTTGTCCTCGACGATCAGGATCCCGGCCCGCTGGCAGATGTCGAGCACCTGCTGGCGGCGGGCGGTGTTGAGCGTGACGCCGCCGGGGTTGTGGAAGGTCGGGATCGTGTAAAGGAATTTGATACGGCTTCCCGCGGCGCGCAATGCGTAAATCGTCTGCGCGAGCGATTCGGGAATGAGTCCCTGGTCATCCATCGCGATATGGACAACTTTCGCCTGATATGCGGCAAATGTTCCCAGTGCGCCGACGTACGAGGGACCCTCGGCGAGCACGACGTCGCCCGGGTCGATGAAGATGCGGGTGATCAGGTCGAGCGCCTGCTGCGAGCCGACGGTGGCCACGACGTCGTCAGGGCTGGCCTCGATGCCCTCGAGCCGCATGACCTCGCAGATCTGCTCGCGCAGGTGCGGATCGCCCTGCGCGGAGCCGTACTGGAGGGCGACGGGGCCCCGGCGCGCGACCAGGTCGGAGACCAGCTCGCCCACGACGTCGAGGGGAAGGGCCGTGACGTACGGCATGCCGCCGGCGAGCGAGACCACCTCGGGCCTCGACGCGACGGCGAAGAGAGCTCGAATCTCGGAGGCGACCATCCCGGTAGCTCGTGCCGCGTACCGATCGACATAGGCGTCGATGCGCGACCCTTGGGTCACGGGCGTCCGACCGTGATCCGTCTCTTCTTCCGTCACGGTCCACCTCCTAGGTGTCAAATGGGGGCCGAGAGACCAGAGTACGTCAAAGCCGTGACTCGCCCTCGACCGGGAGAGTCCTCTGGCGAATGCGCCTCTGAGCTACGATGCCAGCTGAGGACGCGGTAATCGCGCGCTTTTCCGCCAAGCAACGATTGGGGCAGAGTTGTCGCGTCGGCTGGCCAATGTCACCCTGGACAACCTGGATGATCTGCCGCGCCGGTGCCGGCAGTGCGTCTTCTGGGAACTCGACCCCGTCAGCGGGGAGCGGGCGGTGAAGACGGGCGACCCGGGCCTGGAGAAGGAGGCCTGGATCTCGGCGACGCTCCTCGAATGGGGCAGCTGCGGAAAGATCGTCTATGTCGACGGGGTGCCCGCCGGGTTCGTCCTGTACAGCCCGCCGCTCTACAGCCCGCGGTCGGTGGCGTTCCCGACCTCGCCGGTCAGCGCGGACGCCGTCCTGCTGATGACCGCCCACATCATCCCCGAGTTCTCGGGCGGCGGGCTGGGGCGCATGCTCATCCAGGGAGTGGCGAAGGACCTGACGCGGCGCGGGGTGCGGGCGATCGAGGCGTTCGGCGACCTGAAGTGGGAGGAGCCGAGCTGCGTGGTGCCCGCCGAGTACCTGTTGTCGGTGGGGTTCAAGACGGTTCGCCCGCATCTGCGGTTCCCGCGGCTGAGGCTGGAACTGAAGACGGCCATCTCGTGGCGTGAGGACGTCGAGGTGGCCCTGGAACGCCTCTTGGGCTCCATGACCCCGGAGCGCGCCCTCCGCCCCGTCTGACGCGCTTCTGGGGCCGCTCGCACGGCGACGGCCTCGGTCGCGCCCTTCACCGCCCGGAACCGGCGAGTGCGCGCGCGACCGACGGCTTGGGCCACGGCCACCACGGTTCCCAGACCGGCGGTGATCCCCCGCACGGCCAGGTGTCCCCGGTCGGCAGAACGGCACAAGCAACGGCTCTCACCCTTGACCAACCCCCGGCCGGTCCCCGAAGGGCGTCCGTCGAGCGCGGCCGCGACCGCCACACACCGGCTGCCACGTCGTCAAGTGCGGCCGTGATCGTCCCTGGTGCGGCTGGGATTTCCTGGAGGACAGGGATGCTGCGTCGTGTGGGGTCGTGACCGTCCTGCGCGTGGCGGGGTTCCTAAAGGGCGTGGGACGCGGGGTC